>NZ_PIGG01000030.1 GCF_002924445.1 Minwuia thermotolerans | reverse complement strand
AACCAGTCGACCCATTCGAGGGTAGCGAACTCGACGGCCTCGAACGAGCGCCACGGCCCGCGCGGGTGAATGACCTCGGCCTTGTAGAGGCCGTTGATCGTCTCGGCGAGAGCGTTGTCGTAGGAATCACCGACACTGCCCACGGACGGCTCGACGCCGGCCTCGGCCAGCCGCTCGGTGTATTTGATCGAGACGTACTGGCTTCCTCTGTCGCTATGGTGGACGAGCCCGTTGCTCCGCACGGGCCGCCGCTCATGAAGAGCCTGTTCCAGCGCGTCGAGGACGAAGCCGGCATGGGCCGTGCGGCTGACACGCCAGCCCACGATACGCCGGGCAAAGGCGTCGATGACAAAGGCGGCATAGACGAAGCCCGCCCAGGTCGCCACGTAGGTGAAGTCGGAGACCCACAGCCTGTTCGGCGCCGGCGCCCGGAACTGGCGATTGACCCGGTCGAGCGGGCAAGGCGCCGCCTTGTCGCCACTCGTCGTTTTTATCCGCTTGCCGCGGATCGCCCCTTCCAGACCCATCTGGCGCATCAGCCGCGCTACCGTACAGCGGGCAACATCGAAGCCTTCACGCTTCAACTGCCGCCACAGCTTGCGCACGCCGTAGACCCGGAAGTTCTCCTCGTACACGCGCCGTATCTCGACCTTCAAGGCCTCATCCCGCTGCGCCCGAGCGGACAGCCGAGAAGGGTCGCGACGCCGGGCGACATGGTCACGGTAGGTGGACGGGGCGATCGGCAGCACCTTGCAGATCGGCTCGACCCCGTGAGCCTCCCGGTGATCGTCGATAAACGCGATCATCGCTTCAGTGGGCGGTCGAGCTCCGCCTGGGCAAAATAGGCGCTCGCCTTGCGCAGGATCTCATTGGCCTGCCTGAGCTCGCGAACCTCGCGCTCCAGCGTCCGTATCCGCTCGCGCTCGTCGGTCGTCGTACCAGCCCGCATGCCGCTGTCGCGCTCGGCCTGCCGGACCCAGCGCCGTAACGTCTCGCCCGTGCAGCCGATCTTCGCCGCGACCGAGTCGATCGCTGCCCATTGCGAGGCGTGCTCGCCCTGGTGATTCAAAACCAGACGGACCGCCCGCTCGCGAACCTCCGTCGGATACCGTGTCGATTGTGTTCCCATAACAGCTCCTTCTTCTCACAAGTCGGAGCCTCCGGGAAACTCGGCGCGGTTCACTATCCGAATTCAGGGAGCGACCGAACCCGAGATGCCGCAGAAGCCATTGATGGTCGCCCAAAATTGCGTGACGACCGTTCAAGGTGGTGGGCTCGGAATTGGTTGTCTATGGTGGAAAGTCATTGCAGGGTCGATCGCCCAGCCACGCGAACCGTGCATCAAGATTAATGTGCTCTCGTTCCGATTGTGCGTTAGCCATTTGCCAGACGACAACCGGCACCGTCCGCACTTGGGTCCTTCGATCATGGCCAACGCAGTGGGTCGGGCAGACAGGATTAAGGAAGGGAGGTCGCGGTGAACTGGGCGCTGATCGTGGTTTTTCTCAACGCCAACCAGATTTGGGACACAGGCATGCGAGCCGACAGTCTCGAGGGCTGCTCTGAAGTCCGAGCCGGCATTGTCGAGCAATACCGCCGTGACGGCCAGAGCATCTCAGGGGCATTCCAATGCGTGCCAGTGCATTCGGAGGCCCTTTCGCAGCGGCAGCCCACAGGTGATGAATAGCAGCCGTTGATGCGCCCTCAACCGCTATCGAACGACCTCCTACCCGCTTTGATTGTTGACAACACTGCTTCTGCAATTATCTAATGGCACCGGCATTGGATCGAAGCTGATTGAGGGAGGGCACGCTGATGGCCAGGGACGCCGTTTATATCTGCACGGTCGCATTATTCATTTTCGGCAACGCGCAGTCTGTCGTGGCCGGCATCGAAGAGGCCGAAAAACTCCAAGCTGCAGGGGATCACACAGCTGCGTTGGAAGAATATGTGAGCACAGGCGGCGAGGGAGATGTGGAAGCAAGTTTCCGCGCCGCGCAGATGTTCGAACGCGGCGAGGGCACACCAGAACCGCGACTTGAGAAAGCAGCGGCCTGGTATCAGGTGGCTGCACGCGCCGGCCATCTGACGGCGCTGACGGCATTGGCGGAAATGTTTGCTGACGGTCGCGGTGTCGACAAGGACAGGACACAGGCGTGGGCACTGCTGGATATCGCAGCCCAAAAAGGCCACACCGACGCAGCGGCGAAGCGTGACAAACTGGCTGAGCAAATGTCTGAAAACGAATTGGCCGCAGGGCAACGTCGTGCGGAAAAGATCGCGCCGAAATACATGAACTAGCGCCCCTTCTTTTCCGTGGGCCGGAGCATTCGCATTCGTCGTCCCTGTCCCCACGCTCAGGAAACAGGGTCTCAATAGCCGCCTAGCTGACTATGAAAAAATGCTTCGTGGCGCCGCGCGGATCGGAGTTTGATACGCAACCGAAAATCGCCCCGATCGATACCGCTCTATTCACACGCCCGAATCACCGGAAGCCACACTGGCGCCAATTTCCGGCAAACGCTGCCGCCGAGATGGATCCGGCCCCGTCGACGCCCCTTCGTGCATCGCCCCCATGCCCAACGGCAAAAGTTCGAAGCGACGACCTACCGCCTCACTGCGGCGCTTCAGTCAGAGCCCCCAACCAGATGCCAAGAATGGCAGACTTCTGTCGACCGGCGGCGTTCCGGCCCCTGCTCGGCCCCCGCCAAAGCCAACTGGCCCCGCACCAATGATCGGCCCTTCGAACCTCCACCGGATAGCCATCGCCGGCCCCTCCTTCAACGGCAAGCATCCATGGCCGGCTCACGCTTGCCCCCTCCAGGACCTTTGCCAAAGCCCCGCAACGCTGATAAATGTCTCTCTACAAAATCTGATTCAAAATCTCTGAAAGAAAGTGACCGTCCACGATGCAATCGTGCGCACCGCACGGGCGGGAATCACTCGCTATCTACGCACGCATATGTAAATATGGAACCTAGGGTATGGTGCTTCCTGATTCGCGAACCGCGCGGCATCTATTTCTAGCAATCGCTCTCACACTCCTGGCGACATTCGTGCCGACTTTTCTCCGATGGGGATGGGATGTCTTCGATCATCTCACCGATGGCCAGCGAAACAGCCTGGTTCTCGTATTTCTTTCCTCGTCCGCTGTGCTGTGGATGGTGTTGAATACGCGGTCGACCATCTTGAATTCCTCACACTCGATTTCTCTCATATATAGCGGATTTATTTTTACAATCGCTTACATGATAGTTTTATTTTTTCGAATTGAGTTTGTCATATATATACTTGTAACCTCTGCTGCCATGACGGTCGCGAGTGCTTACATATTAACACGCATGCGGCGATCGAGCTGGAAGACCTTCTATTTGGTCCCCTATGGCAAATGCAGCGAACAGCTTGAGAGCCTTCAAAATACATGGCTGCCGCTTACGGAGCCAAAAATTAGGAACTCAAGGCAGGCTATTGTGGTTGCCGACCTGAAGGCCGACCTTCCCGACGCTTGGCAGCGCTTTCTCGCCAACTGCGTTCTGCAACATATTCCCGTTATAGACTATGATACGTCCATTGAAATTATTGAACACCAGGTGAAGATAGATAATCTATACGAGCATTTTGTTCAAACACTCAATCCGTCTCCGGTGTACCTTGTCATAAAAGATGTTCTTGATCGCATACTTGCATCCGTCTTTCTGTTTTTTTTATCACCTGCTTTTTTATTGATCTCGATTTGTATAAGATTGGACACGCCAGGACCCGCCTTGTTCAAGCAGATCCGCATTGGATATCGAGGAAAGCCCTTTCTGATGTACAAATTTCGGTCAATGTATCACAGCGACGGTCGATGGAGCGGGCCTACGGAAAAAGAAGATCAACGCATCACACGCGTTGGCCGATTTCTCCGTCGCCACCGCCTGGACGAGCTGCCGCAACTGATAAATGTATGCTTGGGACAGATGAGTCTGATCGGACCAAGACCGGAAGCCGTTTCCCTGGCCCGTCGCTACTCTCGGGAAATACCGTTCTTTAAATTTCGTTACGTCGTCAAGCCCGGTATCACCGGATGGGCTCAGGTTGAGCAGGGCTTTGCTGCCGAGATCGATACGGTATTAAAGAAGCTTCGATACGATTTTTTCTATATCAAATATTTTTCGCCAACTTTGGATACGCTGATCCTGATCAAGACCATTGGCGTCATTTTGCTCGGCAAGGGATATCGGTAGAAAGCCGTGGCCCGCTGAGGGACGCGACCAGATGACAGTGGGCCTCATCCCCCAACAGGCACGATAGAGGCAAGCGAAGGCGCTTCTGCAATTCGGCCGCCCCCCCCTTTGGCATGCCCGACGGTCGGTCGCTACCGATGACATTCCAGCCTGTCGCTGCGCCACTACGCAGGTCAGCGACAATGGATCCGCGGTCGGGGCGCCGCCATTGAATCTCTTCCGATCATCACCATCGTCTACGGCCAAGACCAAAACAAACGGAGGTAATCCGATGACCCGCATTGTTGGATCTATCACCGGGGCGTCCCTGGCTCTCGCGCTGGCGGCCTGTACTTCGATGGATGAGACGGCAGACATGTCTGAGACGGCTGCCCTGGAGCCCACCGCAGGGACTCCGCGAGCGGCGCCCGTCACGAACTACGACGGCCCTCACTACGGGCCGCTGACCGAGGGCATGTTTGCCGCGGGCGCAGGCTACAATATCCTTGTGCCTGATCAGTGAACCAGCCCCAGGGTCCGGCAATAGCCCGACCCAGAGGCCGGCCGGAACGGCAGCTACCCGATTGGGGCGATGCGGGGCGAAGGGATTCGAGGAGGTCGCCCCGTCTTCGCCGGCGCGGCAGTACGCCGATGGCGGCGGCCGCTGGTGGTTGGAGCGCCGACGTCCGCGCAAATGCCTCCTACTTTGTGTAGTATTTGTCATACCTGTTATAATTTTCATAGTAATAGCCCGGCACTTCGCCACCCTTTTGAGTGTCAAATCGTGTCATCACAATACCCGCAATTCGGCAACCAGAGTCTCGAAGCGATTTGACTCCTGCCTTGACAACGCCTTTTTCGGTGGTGCGCCAGCGGACCGCATATATGAATGAATCGCAGACCTGGCCCAACGCCAATGCATCGGACGTCGCCAGCAAGGGCGGGGCATCGATGACAATGACATCGAACGTGTTCCTTGCAGTCTCGATCAGTCGCGCAAAGCCCTCGGACTCGAGAAGCTGAGGCGAGTTCGATAAGGCGCGTTTGGCGAAGAGCACCGAAAGATTGGATTCAGCCACGGTGACAAGGGAATCTTCGAGGCTCGCCGTTCCATCAACCACGTCGCCGACACCATAGGTGGCATCCCGGTTCATGACCCGGCTGGCAAAGGATGGTCGCCGCAAATCGCCTTCAATCAGCAGGCATCTCTTCGATTTGGCAAACTCATAAGCGAGGCCGCTCGCGAACGTCGTCTTTCCCTCGCCCGGAACCGAAGATGTCACGCAGATCACTGCATTGTTGGTCATCATACTGCGCAGCGCCAGGACGGACTTCGCCTTCCGGAAGGATTCGGCGAATCCCGTATCCGGCTCCCTCTGCAGGTACTCGACCACGCCCCGTTGAAGGTGCCGTGGCGCAACCTCCGGCACAACGGCAAGGACGGTCTCGCCGAGCACCTCTTCGACTTCCTCGCGATGGTTGAATCCCTGTCGGAGCAGTCCGACCGCGAACCCGAAACATAGCCACAGAGCGCCGCCGCCCGCGCCACCGGCAATAGCGAGAAGAAGCGGCGGCACACCGACAGGGCCACCAGGTACCGAAGCCCGCTGCAGAACTCTGACATCGGCCGTCTGGACGTCCTCCTTGGCCGTCGTCTCCCTCAGCCGCGACAGATAGGTCTCATAGAGATTGCGGTCGGTTTCCGCTTCCCGTTCCAACTGCCGGATGGCCACTTCCGCCTGACGGAAGTCCTGCGCCTGGCGCTCCACACGACGGAGTTCGTTCGAAAGGTTCTGCACCGTGATTTCCGCGGCCCGCAATTCAGCTCTGGCATCGCCGACGGAGGCGTTTCTTGCCTGCTGGAGCCGCGCCTCGACCTGCGCCAGGTCCTCGCGTACGGCAATCAGTTTCGGATGTTTTTCGAGATATCGCCCCGACAGCTCGGCTTCGCGGCGGCGCAGATCGGTACGAAGCTCGATCAGGCGATTGATCGTATCCGAGTTCTGACCGCCATCGGAATCGACAACCTCTCCCTGCTCGCGGCGCCTGCTCGTAATTTCGTAGCGCGATCGCGCCGCGGTCAACGCCGATTGCGCGGTGACCAGCTGGGTGCTGAGCTGGGCAATCTGCTGGGAGATCGTCCCGGCGTCACGCCCCGAAATCTCCGAGAACTCCGCTCTTTTTTGAGCGGCAGCCGACTCCGATTCCCGCACGCGCGCCTCAAGCTCCGCGATGCGATCCGAAAGCCAGTTCGTGGCCCTTTTGGTCTCGGAGAATTTGGCCTCCAGCTGATCCTCGATATAGGCGTCGGCCACGGTGTTCGCCAGGATTGCGGCCTTCTCGGGAACCGTCGAGGAAACGCTGAGCGTGAACGCGTAGGAGAACCGCTCGCTCTCGACCTCGATGCGCCCGCGCAAGGCTGACGCTGCTCGCACTACATCGATCGCGGGCATTCGCCGCGTGGCCGGCATCACGTCGCGAGGCGCGCGAGCCCAGCCCAATGCCGACCCGGCCCAGTCAAAGGCGCCACCGCGGAAGATTCCGCCGGCCACGGATGCCAGGACATCGACATCCACAAGTTTGGCCGGCGTCACGAACTCCGGATCCCGATTGAGGCCCGTGCGCTCCACCACGCGGGAAAGCAGGTCTGTCGAACGGATGATTTCGATTTCGTTGTTGATCGTCGCCGAGCTCACATCCATTCCCGAGGCGAGCAGATTGACATTGGCGAAATCCGCTTGCTCGGGTCGATAGAGCAGGGTCGTCTGGGCCGAATACACTGGCGGGCGAAGGCTCAACACCAGCAGGCAGACGCCGAAGACCACCAGCCCGGCGAGCAATGCCTTCACATATTTTCGGCGAGCATATTGAATGAAGTCCGTCAGGGAGACTTCACGGACTCGGGCAGCAGACGGGGGTGTATCTGTCATGGTTCCACGGCGCATTTAAACAAGACTAGGGGAAGCAGATTACCGGGTTCACGCATCGAGATGCGTGATTTCCCGGCCAAGGGCGGGGCGACATGGCCTGGCACAGCATCGATCATGGGCGCGCCCCGGCCGTGCGGCCCGGACCGCCGGACATGAGCGCTCACGCCCCGCGGACCGCCCTTGCGAGAAAGCACCGTTCTGGCGAAGAACAGCCTGCGGCCGGACCGCCGGCCGCTCCCGTCTGCCGGATCCGGTATTGCATTTGCGGTCTCATGTCGTTGCTCGGATATCACAGAGCTTGCCCGCTCGATCATCGCCAAATGCAGGCTATCCACTCCATCCGTTCAGATTCCCCATGTCTCATGACCCGGCATCCCGGCCCGGTAACGCCAGGGACGCAACCCTCGAAGATGCGCCGGAGCATGCCGCCTAAGGGCGATCCCCGTCAATGCCCCTGTCGCTGGTGCGCTGAATCTGCTGCGTCGGATTTCCCAGCGTGCGATCGACTTCGGGTCTCTTGGTCGACGGGTTTCCGTTCTGCCCTATGGCGCTATCGAGACCAGTGCTATGACCGACCGGTCTCCCGGGGGCCGGCGCCACCCGCTGCAACCGATCCCAATGACGGCGTTGAGAGCCAGAGATTTTTTCTATGATTGTGTGACGCAGACATTATTCGATAATTCCTGTTGGCCTGCACCTTCATGCGGGTCATATAGCCTCTCCCCGACGCGCCTGCTGCGCCCGAGACCGAATCGGTGAGACAATGGCCCTGCGCCGGGCTTCAGAACGAGCGAGGACGGCCCAGGAACCGGAATGCAACGATCATCGGACTGTCAATCATGAAATATCTGCAATATTCAATCGTTATTATTGCGGCCGCTGTCCTTATGTATTTGGGCTTCGAGGCACAAAAGCAATTCCGTAACACTCTCGAAAAGAACGAGGTGCGTAACCTTCTGGCGAAGCGCGCCAAACTCGGGACCGGCAAGGAAGTCGTCTCGATCACGGAATCCGATTTTGCGGGCCGATATTTTTTTCAGGTGGCGCAACCCGGCGAAGATGGCGTCACCGTCGCCTATGGCTGGATCGAACCGGAAGCCTGCATACGCACGCCGGAGGCGTCCTGCATTGAAGTCTTGAGCGGCGATTCGGATCTTCGCGCCTCACCCGCGCTCGAGAGCGTGCCGCCTCCGGGCGAATCGGTCGGCGTCACAGCCACGGCGAGCGAATCTGCCGATATGTCCGCTGCTGAGGCAACGACATCCGCATCCTCGCCGGGCAGCGCGACCGAGACAGCGACATCGCCCGCCTCCTCCCCCCCGGCAGAGACGCCCGCATCGCAGCTGAGCGACACCGCCCGCTATCGGGTTACCGCATCGAAGGTGAATGTCAGAGCCGGCCCCGGCACGGCCTATGAGGTCGTCGACGTGATGACGCCGGAGGCCACATTCGTCATTCTCGAGACCTCCGATGATTGGTCGAAGGTCGCCGACGATGGTCCCGGCAACCCGGTGGAAGGCTGGATCTGGAGCGAATTGATCACCGACGCTGAATAGGCTGAACAGACCGACAGATGTCATTCGCGCTCGGCCCATCGTTCACCGCGCTGATTCTGGCAAGCGGATTTCTGGTTCTGGGTCTGAGCCGGCCCCTGTACGCCGCCCCCTATGCCGCGGCACTGGTTCTTCTTCTCTCGGTTTCCGCTGTCGGGCGCCTGTTTCGTAGCCCTGAGGCTGTCGCTCGATCCGATCGCGGCAGGTCCGGGTTCCGACGCCTCGCACTGGCCACGGGTTTCTGCTGCTACGTGCTGTTCGTCGCTATCGTCCTGTTTCAGGTGAGCGGCGCGCTGTATCTGATATCCACCGACGCGCCGTTGCCGCCTGAAAACTATGCCGGGTTCAATCTCAATCTGACGATCTTTATTCCCCTGGCCAATCTTCTTCTGATCTATTCAGGCTATCAGCAAGTCCACCGACGTCGCGATTTTGAGCACTTCCTCAAAACCTACGTCCTCGCAATTTCGGTGATCTGGCATTTGTCCTTTCTGATCTGGCTGATCGAAGACAATGCGGTGCTGTTTCATTATAGTGAATGGTCGTCAAGCGTGTTTTCAGGCCCCCTGATCAATGCCAACCATGCCGCCTTGATCACCACCATCGCCGCCGCCTATTACGCGTTGCAACTGATCGATATGGCTGCACTGTCCTCGCGCGTCATGACCTTCAATAGGCGAGCCTTTCTCTACGTTGCACAGGTGCTCATTTTTGCCTATTACAGTCTGACCAGCGGCTCTCAGATGATGTACTTGGTGTTTTTTCTGATTTCCGCGATTATCTTTGTCTATGCCCTGCCCGCCCGCGCCCGCAATTATCTGCTTATTCTATCTGCCTCAGGATTCTTGATCCTTGCTATTGCGTATTTCTCGATCCTCCTTGGCGCCGACGAGCACCTGGTCCCCGTGGCGAGCGTCCAGGATCGCCAGATCATCGCCCGGGAGACCATCGCTCTGATCATGGAACGGCCCTGGCTGGGCTATGGCACCGGCAGCGCCTATTCCGTCCTGCTCGGCCGGTCGATCGAGGCGATACCCGATCTCATCTTTACCAGCGCCCATAGCTACTACCTGGATTTCCTCCTCCAATATGGCGTTCTCGGTTTCATTGCGGCATTCCTGGGCGTCTTCGCCATCCCGATGGCCTGCTGGATCGCCTTCAACCGGGGGGCTCGCCTGGTTTCCCCGCTCGGCCTCTTCATCTGGATCCTGTGGCTGGCGCTCCTGATCTCGTCCCTGTCGGATTTCGGGCTGGCCATCCCAGCCATATCGATGTTGCTCTGTTTCCTGACCGGCGCCATCTACCGCCTCTTCATCCAGGAAGGCGCTCCTGTCACCCTGCTGGACGACGAGGTGGCGCCGAGCCCTCGGCGACGTCGCACCGGCTAAGGGGATCCTGGCGGCCCTCTCCCGGCCAGCCGCTGCGGGCAGGATCTTCTCCGCGCCCTTCGCCGGTCTCCCTGTCAAGCGCATCCGACTTTGTCACAGGGCCGCCATCGACGGACTTTTCGACCGCCCTCGAACGACAAACGCCTGTGTGGCACCTAGCGTCGTCTCTTTCGGTGGTACTCTGTTATCCTCGCGGCCAGTTCAGGATGCGCTTTCGCCAGGATGCGTTTGCACGACCAGCAATTTTCGATCGCTTCCGAGAGCCTCGGCCGGGTGGACGGCTGCTGCTCCCATAAAGTGATCAGATGACGGTCGAGGTCCCGGGCGAGTGCCGGGTCCGTGTATTCCAGAAACCGCCGTGATCCATAGGCGCCGCTGACGATCCGGGGATCCGAAGCGCCGACGGCCAGGGCGCGGCGAAGCAACAGGAGGGCGTCGGTTACCACCGCGCAGCGTTCCGCGATCGCCGCCAGTTGCAGAAGCAGTTTGGCATCATTGGGCGCGAGGGCCGCATAGGCGACAATTCCGGATCTACCATCCTCCGCCGCAGCTCTTTCAGCGCACCATGCGCCGTCGGTATCGCGGCGGTGAACCGCCGCCCGCAGGATCGCGGACTCGGGGAAGCGGCTCGACCACAAGGACGCCCGATTGACCGCCAGGCTTTCGCGCTCCGAGAGAAAGCTGATGCCGGCAACGAGTCCGATGGTGGTCGCCACAAGGACAAGGGCCATGAGATGCGCCCCCACCCGGACAATGCGCTCAGCCATATCTCTCGCCCCCGGCGGATCGTTCAGGCGAGGCATCGCAGGAGATAGCGGCCGTAGTCGTTGCCTTTCATCGCTTCGGCCAGGTCGCGCAGGCGCTCGTCGCCGATCCAGCCCATGCGCCAGGCGACTTCCTCGGGCGCGGAGATCTTCAGGCCCTGGCGCTTCTCGACGGCGTGGATGAACTCCGCCGCCTCCAGCAGGCTGACCGGCGTGCCCGTGTCCAGCCAGGCGAAGCCGCGGCCCAGCCTCTCCACCTTCAGCCGCCCTTCGGCGAGGTAGCGCCGGTTGACGTCCGTGATCTCCAGTTCGCCCCTGGGCGAGGGCGCGACCGACCGCGCGATCTCGGCGGCGCGGGCGTCGTAGAAGTAGAGCCCCGTGACCGCGTAGGGCGAGGACGGCCGCGCAGGCTTTTCGACGATGTCGGTCGCCCGGCCCTCCGCATCGAAGGCGACGACGCCATAGCGTTCGGGGTCGGCGACCTGATAGGCGAAGACCACGGCGCCTTCGCCAAAGTCCGCAGCTTCCCTGAGCAGGCCGGAGAAGCCGCGGCCATAGAAGATGTTGTCGCCCAGCACCAGGGCGCACTTCTCCCCGGCGGTGAAATCCTCGGCGATGATCAGCGCCTCGGCGATGCCGCGCGGCTCGGCCTGTTCGGCATAGGCAATCTCCAGGCCCCAGCCGCGCCCGTCGCCCAGCAGCGCCTCGAAGCGCGGCAGGTCCTCGGGCGTCGAGATCAGCAGGATCTCGCGGATGCCGGCCAGCATCAGCGTCGCCAGCGGATAGTAGACCATCGGCTTGTCGTAGACGGGCAGCAGCTGCTTGGAGACCA
>NZ_PIGG01000029.1 GCF_002924445.1 Minwuia thermotolerans | reverse complement strand
GCTGAATGGTGCTTGCGGGTCTTGCGGCGGATGTCCTTCACGGCCTGGTCGACCGTGGCTCTTTGCTTACCGGATTTCTGTCTCATCTCCACTCCTCGGCGGTTACGATGAGCCAGAAATCCTCCGCTAGGCAATCACATCAAAATGGCCCAAAGGCGCTGACCGGGGACATGCCAGCATTGCAACCCGGGCCTGGCTATCAAGCGGCTCAAGTCGCAGGACGAGGTTGCGTGCTCTTTCGAAGCCGACGAATCGGAACGCACCTGCAATCGCTTTGCTCGGCAAAAACCGACCCACCAGGAAGGCGAGGAGAAGCGCGGTGACCATGGCGATGTACACGAGAAAGACGATGCGGTCGCCGAGCGCAAGGATCAGAGCGAAACCGATTTCAGCACCGGGGACAAAAGGTATTGCCGACGCGGCGATATAGACACCGGTTGCGAGCATCACGATCCGATGGATTTCTGGTTCGTTGGACGGTCGAACTTCGATCAAAGCGAAACCGGTGAGCCAATGTCCCACCAGCCAGCCGCCCGCCACCAACATCAAATAGAAAAGGACGAGCAGCAGGCGTCCAAGTGTCATGATATGCAATTGTCTGGATCAGCCGGCTCGCCTCTCGCGGTTTCTTCCGCCGCTTCAAGCGTCATACTCGTCGTCTCGGACAGCGTCCCTTCGAAGCGAAGGTCCCGGTCGATCGACCAGTACCAGCGATCGCGCCGCCATCTGATGATCGCTGTGATCTGCCCATCTTGAACTGTTCCGAAATAGGAGAATTTTCCGCGGTCACGGCTTTCCAGTTCACCGCGGAACTCGATGCTGTCGCCAACGGATCGGGCATAGTAAGGGCTTGGCATGAATCCGCATCTCGTGCAGGCCTTGGACCAGAATTGGCCTTCATCGAAGTAGAGGATATCTGCCACGTCGGGGTCTTCCACCGGTCCGATCATGCCGACAAAAGCCATGCCGTCGAGCGGTCCGCGCGCCGCATCCTGCCTAGTTTCCTCGCCCGCCACCATCCCCGGCATAGGAAGGATCAGCACCAGCAGAAGAACGAGACGTATTGGAGGACATAAAGCCATCTTCCGCCTCCAGCCTCCTCAGAGATTGAGGCTCCACGGTACCGCCGCCGTGACGTTATCGCAACGGCGCAACTCAAGCCGCTGCGTTGCTCGCCCAGGCACGTGCTGCCATGCGGAGTCTTCGCAGGACCGGGCTCTACTCGCATCGCTGACGCGCTGCCGGCCACGATTGCTGACCGTGCCCGGCTCCGCACGATGCTCGGGAGCCTCGGGCGAACATTGTATGTCGGGGTGCTGGCTGACTGCTTCTTCGATCCCGGAACCGCCCTGTGTTTGAAGCGAGCGCCGGGCGTCGACAGCAAAATGCCGCTGACGGCCTGACGGATCTGATCCGCGAGATCGAGCGGGAAATCCGCGAGGAACTGGCCGGGCTTGATCGCCGTATTGCGTCCTCCAACCGCAGGATCCGCACACTCTTCCGGGCCAACGAAGCGTGCCAGCGCATCGGTCAGATCGAGGGGATCGGGCCGATCACGGGGACTGCGCTGGTTGCGGCAGTCGGCGACCGGAGCTGCTTCAGGAACGGGCGCCAGTTTGCCGCCTGGCTCGGATTGGTGCCCAGGCAGAGATCAAGTGGCGGAAGGTCCCGTCTGTTCGGCATCAGCAAACGCGGTGACCGATACCTACGCACCCTGATGATTCATGGCGCGCGCGCCGTTCTCGGCAAGGCCCACGGCAAGGACGATCCCAGAAGTCAGTGGATCGGCCGCATGCGGGAACGGCGGCACCCGAATGTCGTCGCTGTTGCGCTCGCCAACAAGAACGCCCGGATCGTCTGGTCGGTCCTGGCGCATGATGCCGAATATCGACCGCTACGAGCCGCGGTCGCAGGCTGAACCGGCGGCGCTTCAGCCATAAGCGGAAGGCCATCGACGGAATATTGCAGCAACCTGGCTGGGGATGGTGAAAGGGTCGCTCCCATCGCTTCCAGAACCTGATGTGTGGACCGGCACGGCAGGGGCCGATGTCTCGGGGGCATTGAGGAGGAAGCACGCGGAAATCCATCGGGGCTCGCGGCGACGAATGTTCGGGCCGCTCAACGAAGCCGGATATACGTCCGCAATTGCGATCTCCGATCCAGAGCCAACCAAATCGTTGCA
>NZ_PIGG01000028.1 GCF_002924445.1 Minwuia thermotolerans | reverse complement strand
AAAAACGTATGGCCCGCCCCGTTGGCAAGTCGGTTGCGTCAGGCTTTGTTCGGTCGTGCACAAACGTATCCGGCGTAACGACACGTCGGTCTTCGCCATGATGGAGATCCGCGCGTCCTGGTCCTCATAAAAGCCCCGGCGTCGAGGCGCCGTTTTTTGAACCAGGTTTCCAGGGACGCGGGTGTTCGACCCTTCCGGCCATCAGCCTCCTTCCGCCAACCTCGCCTGGCTGCAGCTCCCGTTTCGGGTGTCGCAGCAGATCCTTTGCTTCAGGCCGCTACGGCCTGTCCCCATCCACGCTCGAAGCTGATTCCGCGTCGTAGGCTTGCCCAGGCGATACGGGCGAGCTTGGCGGCCAGCGCGACAATGACCACGTTGCGGTGTGCTCGAGACAGAAGGCCTCGAAGCCACGCGCCCAAGGGGGTCGCTTGCTTGGAGAGGCTCGGTAGCGCCGCACGTGCACCATGGATGAGCAGCATGCGGAGATAGGTGTTCCCACGCTTGGTGATGCCGAGCAGTCGCGGCTTGCCGCCGGTCGTCATCTGCTTCGGCACGAGGCCGAGCCAGGCGGGCATGTCGCGCGCCCGACGGAACGCCTCACCGTCTCCGACAGCCGCAACCAGCGCGGTTGCCCCAAGGATGCCGATGCCGGGTATCGAGGTCAGCCGGCTCGCCGCCTCGTCGGTACGAACATGCTCGGCCAGATCGTGGTTCAAGGCATCGATCCGCTCATCGAGTGATTGCCACTCGGCCCGCATGTCTCCGACAAGCGTCAGGATGCGCGTCGAAAGCTCCGAAGGTGGCTCAGCGAGGAACGGATCGATCTCCCGTTCAAGAACCTTGCGCCCCAGCCGGAAGGTGTAGCCACGCTCGAGCAGGATCGCCCGAAGCTGGTTCACGAGCGCCTTGCGCGCTGCGACGAGACGAGAGCGGACCCGATGCAGAGTCTGCAGGTCGAGCCGGTCCTGGCTCTTCAACTCGACAAAGCGCATGGTCGGCCGCGTTGCCGCCTCGGCGATCCCCGCCGCATCGTTGTCGTCGTTCTTTTGCGCACGCACGTACGGACGGACATACTCGGGCGACATCAGCCGGACCTCGTGCCCCTTCGTGGCAAAGAGACGGCCGACATGATGCGCACCGCAGCACGCCTCCATAGCGACGGTACAGGGTAAAAGCCTGTCCGCGAGTTCGACGAGGGTCGCCCGCCTGACCCGTCGACGCAGAACAACCTGCCCCTCGGCGTCCAGGCCCACCACGCTGTTCAGGTTCTTGCCCAGGTCGATCCCAAGAGTGACGATGGTCATCGGTCTGCTCCTTCCTCTCAATCACACCGGCACCATAGCTCGGCGCCAGCGGGAGGGGCGGGCCATCCCATAAAAGCCACCGCGTATTTCGCCCGGGATGCAAAATGAGATACGCGTTCGTCGCGGCACATCGCCCGTTATTCTCGGTGCGGGCGATGTGCCGCTGCCTGCGCATCCATCCCAGCGGGTTCTATGCCTGGCTGAAGAATCCGCTGAGCAAACGGGCCCGGGAAGATTCCCGCCAGATCGAGCTGATCCGCAAGGCCTGGAAGGAGAGCGGCAAGGTCTATGGCTACCGCAAGCTCCATGATGATCTTCTGGACCAGGGAGAGACGTGCTGCCCGAACCGCGTTGCCCGTCTGGCCAGGCTGGCGGGCATCCGGGCCCAGATCGGCTACAAGCGCCGGCCCGGCAGCCATGGGGGCAAGCCGTCCGTGATGGTCGACAATACGCTGGACCGGCAGTTTGACGTGGACACACCTGACCGGATCTGGGCGACAGACATCACCTACATCAGGACGCTGGAAGGCTTTGCCTATCTGGCCGTCGTGATCGACCTCTACTCACGCCGGATCGTCGGCTGGTCGATGCAGAGCCGTCAGACGACAGACGTCGTACTACAAGCTCTGCTGATGGCCGTATGGCGCCGCAAGCCCAGGAACAAGGTGCTGATCCATTCGGATCAGGGCTCCCAGTTCACCAGCATGGACTGGGCGTCATTCCTGAAGGCTCACAATCTGGAGCACTCGATGAGCCGGCGCGGGAACTGTCACGACAACGCGGTCGCCGAGAGCTTCTTCAATCTGCTCAAGCGCGAGCGGATACGACGTCGGACCTACAAGACCCGCGCCGAAGCCCGGCGGGATGTGTTCGACTACATCGAGATGTTTTACAACCCGAAGCGCAAGCACGTGAGGAACGGGATGCTGTCACCCGTCGACTTCGAACGGCAGCAGCACATGAGAACCGAGGGCGTCTAGAAAACTCGGGGCTATTCATTTCAACGTACGCGGTTCACCACTTGAGGTCGCTCTCGGACGAGGCGTGGGAGCAACGCCGGCTACTTGCAAGGGCAACGTTACCGAAAACACCAGCGAGCCGGCCGACGCCTCTGACCTTACGTCGCCTCACCGTTTGACCTTACGTCGCCTTACCGTTATAGTGATCTTGGATCCAGGATCCAAACGCTAGCATGGCTGAGCGATTTGAACGGGGGAGGAAATCGTTGACACACCAAATGCTAAAAGGTGTGCGCGTTGTCGATTTAACCCATCTTGGAGCAGGGCCGCTGGCCGGGCGCTATCTTGCTGACCTGGGAGCGGATGTAATCAAGATCGAAGCCCCCGGCGGTGGTGATGTTGCCCGCACGCTGATGCCAATCGGCCGCGAAACGAGCGCACTCTTCGAACATTGCAATCAGCACAAGCGCAGCGTTGCGATCGACCTAAAGCAACCTGAGGGTGTTGAACTTCTGCACGACCTGATTCGTGAAAGCGACGTCTTCATCTCTAATTTCCGCCCGCACTTTCTGGAGCGGATTGCGGTGGACTGGCCCCGAATTCAGGAGTTGCGGCCAGGCATCATCGCTGCGTACGTAACGGGCTACGGCATGACTGATGAGCGCTCCAACGCTGCGTCTGGCGATGTCATCGCTCAAGCGGAAAGCGGCCTCAGCCACTTTCTTGGCGAGCCCGACCGGGGTCCGTTGCTGGGCATCGGTGCGCCAGCTGACGCCGTTGGCGCGACGCAGGCCGCACTCGGCGTTCTTGCAGCGTTAAGCGCGCGCGGCCTTGGCAACTCCGAAGGCATCATGATCGACATCTCGATCTTGGATGCCTTCATCTGGACTGACCTATTGATGATGCCGATGGTGGCAGCGACGAACGGCGCCTTCCGGCCCGAACGCCAGGGCATGTACCATCGCAGCGTGTTTCCGCACGGCGTGTTCCGGGCGCGCCGCGAGTACGTCACCATCTCTGCCTACGGTGCCGGTCCGCAGGGCCATTGGCCGCGGCTCGCCCGGGCTATGGATCGCCAGGACTTGGCCGACGATCCAGCCTACGCGACCGACGACTTGCGCAGCGGACGTCGCGACGAACTCATCCCACTGATCGAGAACTGGCTGGCGACGTTCGATTCCGCCCAGGATGCCGTCGACGTCCTGCGCAGCCACGGCCTAACTGCGGGCCGGGTCATGGAGCCGGCGGAAGTCGCCCAGGACGCCCGGGCGCGCCAGCGCGGCATTTTCCAAGAGGTCGATCACCCTACCGCGGGAACAATCTCGCTGGTCGGGGGGCCTCTACTCTACAACGGCGAGACGGCGAAGGCGGCCCCCGCCCCCAGCCGGGGCGCGCATACCGAGGAGGTGCTTCGCGACGTCCTTCGGCTGGCACCGGGCCGTATTCGCGAGTTTCAGGAGGTTGGCGTCGTCGACCTGGTGGAGCCGGGCAAAATGATGAACGACGTCGAGAATAGGAGGTAGCAAATGCGCAGGGGCTATTTGGCCAGTGGATTTCTGGCGCTCGCGCTTGCCGCGGGTTTCGGGGGCGCCGCCGCGGCGCAGGACACCATCAAGCTGGGCTTCATCGCCGAACGCGCCGGCGGCTACGCCGCCTACGGCATTCCAAACTACAACGGCAGCCGCCTGGCGATCAAAAAGATCAACGAGGCTGGCGGCGTGACCGTCGACGGCAAGCAGTACGACCTGGAGTTGGTAGTCCGCGACAGCCGCACCGACGAGCGCCAAGCCTCGGCTGCGGCGGTGGAACTGATCAGCGACGTCGGCGTCAACTTCCTGTTCGGCGCCATTGGCCGACTGGCACCGGTGGTACTCCAGCTGTCTGAGGCAAATGGTGTCATCTACTTTACGTCGAGCTCGTCGGCGGCGGCGCAGATCGACCAGACCAAGCATATGGTCATCACCATTCCGCCGGTCCCGGTGCGCGTGGGCCTGACTGCCAAGGGCGCACGGCAAATTTTCCCCGATGCCAAGAGCGTCGCCTTCCTGCTGCGCCAGGAAGCCACCACCGAGGAGCTTCTCGAGCCGATGCAGGAAGGCTTCAAGGCGCAGGGCTTCGAGATTGCAGCGGTCGAGGTCTACCCCGAGGGCGCGACTGACCTGTCGGCCTCGCTCACGCGCATCCGCGCGACGAAGCCGGACCTCCTGTTCACCGGCTGGGACATCGAGCCGGTGGTCCTAGCGGCGCGGACCAACGAGGAGATCGACGCGGCGCCGCGACTGTTCAGCTACGCGGTGAGCTGCCGCAACGTGCAGAAGGCGGGTTTCACGCGCCCGTTCGCCGCGAACATCCTTGCCGGGGCCAATCTCGACAATCCCAGCACGCCGGAGGCCCGCCAGCTCGCCGAGGAGTACAAGGCGTTCGTCGGCGAGAAGGATCCCGACAACCTCTACGCCGTGATGTGGAACTACGACTTCTACTTCCTGCTGGCGGCGGCGATCGAGAAGGCGGGGACCTTCACGGACACCGACAAGGTAATCAAGGCGATGCAGCAGATCGAGTACCAAGGCGTGGCCGGCCCGATCGGCATCGACGAGAAGAACCGCGCCTACTACGGCCTGGACTTCTGCTACGTCGCCGATAGCAAGGCCAATCCGGAGATCATCCACATCAATCCCTGAGCCCGGGTCGCACCGCCGCTCGAAAGGAGTATGCAGATGACGGAATCCATCAAGGACCGCGCCGCAATCGTCGGCATCGGTCAGACCGAGTTTTCGCGCAGTTCAGGGCGCAGCGAGCTCCGCCTGGCGCTGGAGGCGATTAGCGCCGCGGTCGAGGAGGCGGGCGTCGAGATGGACGAGATCGACGGCCTGATCCGTTATGGCGCCTCGCAGCACGGCGTCTCCGACGCGTGGGTCGCCCACAACCTCGGCCTCGGCAGCGTCCGCTACGCCGGCGTGCTCGATTTCGGAGGCGGGCCGGCCTGCGCCTTGGTCGGGCACGCGGCGATGGCCGTCGCCACCGGCCAGGCCAACTACGTGGTCGCCTACCGGACCCTGAACGGACGCTCGCAACGGCGGCCCGGTACGAGCGACACCTACAAGCTCCTCCAGGGCCAGGATCCCAACTACGACAATTTCCTCGTGCCGCACGGCTTCACGGCGCCGTCGCAGCTCTATGCTCTGATCGGCCGACGCCACATGCACGAGTATGGCACCACCGTTGAGCAGCTTGGCGGCATCGCCGTCACCGCGCGCGAGTACGCCAACCGCAATCCTAACGCGCAGATGCATGGGCGCGAGCTGACGCTTGAGGACTATCTCGACGAGCCGCTGATCTCGTCCCCGCTGCGCAAGTTTGACCTCTGCCTGCAGACCGACGGCGCCGTCGCCATCGTGATCACCACCCCGGAGCGGGCGCGTGACCTCAAGCAGAAGCCGGTCTACGTCAAGGCGGCGACGCAGGCGAACCTGCACGAGGTGCAGGGGCCGCTACACTCGTTCGTCGGCCGCGAGAACATCCTCGACAATGCCGGCGAGACCGCAGCCAAGCAGCTCTACGGTTCTGCCGGCATGGGGCCGAAGGACATCGACGTGGCCCAGCTTTACGATTGCTTCACCCCGACGGTGCTCCTGCAACTCGAGGGCTACGGCTTCTGCGAGAAGGGCGAGAGCGGCCCGTTCATCGCCGACGGCAACCTGCGGCTCGACGGCGCCATCCCCACTAACACAAGTGGCGGCCATCTCTCGGAAGCGTACATGCACGGCGTCAACCACATCCTCGAGGGCGTCCGCCAGATGCGCGGCCAGTCGACCTCGCAGGTGCCCGGCGCCGAGACTTGCCTGGTGACTGCCGGCCTGCCAGTACCGACCAGCGCCCTGATCCTGGGAGCGACGAACTGATGACAACCGAAGTGCAAGCGGACGGGCGCAACCTGCCTCCCTTACCGACGCCGTTTGAATGGGATCAGGGGTTCTGGGACGCGGCGAAGGCGCACAAGCTCGTGGTGCAGCGCTGCAGTGACTGCAAGAAGGTGCGTCATTTCCCGCGCCTGATGTGTCCGGACTGTCGTTCGATGGAGTTCGAGTGGGTGGAGACGATCGGGCGCGGGCGCATTTATGCTTGGAGCACCCTCTACAAGGCGTTCCACCCGGGGTTCACGGATCTGCCGATGACGGTCCTGATCGTTGCCCTTGACGACTACCCGCAGGTACATCTCGTCGGGCGTCTGATGAACGAGAACGTAACCGAGGCCGACCTCGCGGTCGACAAGCCGGTCGAGGTCGTCTTCAACGACGTCACCCAAGAGATCACGCTGCCCGAGTTCCGGCTCGTTGAGGCGTAGACAGGACAATCAGCGGGGGAAGCGCCCGGCAGCCACCCATAGCGCCGCTGCCGGGCCCGGCAGCGTTGTGGATCGCCCGACGGCGGTGCCCACGCGGGCCGAGAAGAGTGGGGAGTGCGGATGGACCTTTGGACCTTTCTGCAGCAGCTGTTCAACGGCCTAAGCATGGCCAGCATTTACATGCTGGTGGCCGTCGGCATCACGCTAGTGTTTGGCCTGACGCAAATGGTCAACTTTGCCCACGGCGAAGTCATGATGGTCGGCGCCTACGTGGCCTTGTTCGCGGCGCCCCAGGGCGGGGCGATGTTCCTGATCGGGCTTCTCGCCGCGGTGGTCGCCGTCGGCGTCATTGCCTTCGGCATCGAGCGGGGCCTCTACCAGTTCACGCTCCAGTCGCCGATCAACGGCTTCCTCGTCTCACTCGGGTTGATCCTGATCATCCAGAACCTCCTGCTTGAGCTGTGGGGCGTCTCCCCGCAGCACCTCGAGCCGGTCGTCGGATCGGTCCTGCAGGTGGGCGAGCTGCGACTATCGGGGCAGCGTATCTTCGTAATCGGGGTGACGGCGACGATCTTCGCGATCTTGTACTTCCTGCTGACGCGTACCCGCTTCGGCATCGGCCTGCGGGCAGCCGCCGTCGACCGTGAAACCGCCGGCTTGATGTCGATCAACGTGCCGCGCATGATCACCATGACCTTCGTGCTCGGCGGCATGCTCGCGGCGACCGCCGGCGTCCTCGTCGCCGGACTCTTCCCGATCACGCCGTTCCTCGGCTCGCAATTTGTCATCAAGGGCTTCGCCGTGGCCCTCGTCGGCGGCCTCGGCAATGTCACCGGCGCGGTGTTGGCGGCACTGGTGCTTGGCGTTACCGAAGCGATGATCGCCGGATTCGGCTTCTCCGCCTGGACAGACGTGGTCGCCTTCGGACTGATGATCTTCATCCTGTTGGTGCGGCCACAGGGCTTTCTGCGCGGAACGGACGCGCCCTACTGATGACGCCCGCGGCGACAACCGACACCACCGTGACGAAGCGCGGGCCTCTCCGGCGCTTGTCCCTGGTCACGCCAGCCTTCTACGGCATGGTTTTGCTGTTCGCGCTGCTGTTCCCGGAGATCGCCGGCGCCGGCCGCGCCGTGCACATCGCCGTGCTCGTCTGCATCTACGGCATCCTCGTCTACGGCCTCGCCTTCCTGTACTCGGCCGCGGGCCAGCTCTCGGTCGCCCACGGCGCCCTTTGGGGCATCGGCGCCTACACGGCGGCACTGGTGACGCTGGAATGGGGCTGGTCCTTCTGGGCCAGCATGCCCGCGGCGATGGTCGTTGCCGCAATCGTCGCCGGCCTGCTGGGCTACCCCTCGCTCAGGGTCAAGGGCCACTACTTTCTGATCGCGAGCTTCGCCTTCGCCGAGATCGTCCGCCTGGTAGCGGTCAACTGGCGCGGGCTGACGAATGGCGACACCGGCCTGGTGATCACCAGCTCGCCCGAGCCCTTGGGCCCGATCACCCTCGGAAGCCGGGAAGAGTGGTATTATTTCACCCTGGCGCTTCTGGTCGTCGCCATCGTCGTTGTCGCCGTGCTCAGGCGGCTGCCGTTCGGGCGCCGGTTGGCAGCGCTGCGCGAGAATGAGGAATTGGCGCGGGCCGCTGGCGTCAACACCACACGTGACAAGGTCGCCGCGTTTATGTTCAGCGGCCTGTTCGCTGGCGTCGCCGGAACCTGCTGGGCTTACTATGGCCATTACGTTAACCCGCACCAGTTCGGTATCAACACCGCCATCGAGCTGATCCTGATGTTGCTCATCGGCAGCGTCCATTTCCCGCTCGGGCCACTGGTCGGGGTCCTCGTCGTCATCTGCATGCCCGAGGTGCTCGGCTTCTCGCCGACGCAGAACGAGATCGCGCTTGGCGCCATCTTCATTGCCATCATCCTACTGGCGCCGAAGGGCGTCCTGGTCGCCGGCCAGAACCTCGCCAAGCGCTGGTATGAGCGACTGAACGGAATGCGGAGGGCGCCATGACCGCAATGCTGGAAGCCAGCGGCCTCACCAAGCATTTCGCCGGTGTCGCCGCGGTCGCCGACCTGGACGTGGAAATTCGCCGCGACGAGATCCTCGCCGTCATCGGGCCGAACGGATCGGGTAAGACGACACTATTCAACCTGCTGTCCGGCTTCTTGCGGCCGAGCGCGGGGCGGATCGCGTTCGAGGGACGGCGCGTCGACGGCGTCGCTCCCCACCGCCTTGTGCGCGGAGGGATGGCACGGACCTTCCAGCAGGCGATGTCGTTCGCCGGATTGACCGTACGCGAGAACGTCGAGGTCTCGATCCACGCTGTCGGCCGCCGCGGCTTCCACGAGGTCGATCGCATCCTTGAGGAATGCGGCCTTGCTGAGGTGCCGGATTACGAGGCCGGCACCCTGCCGTACGGCCTGCAGCGCAATCTCGGCATCGCCGTCGCCTTGGCGACGGTGCCGAAGCTGCTCCTGCTCGACGAGCCAGCTGCGGGCCTCGGCGACGAGGCCGCGCGCAGTCTGGCGGCGCTGATCCGAAACATTCGCGACCAGGGAGTCACCGTCGCTGTCGTCGACCACGACATGCCGTTCCTGATGCCGCTCGCCGACCGGGTGCTGGTGATGGAAGCCGGCCGCAAGCTGTTCGAGGGTACGTCTGACGAGGTGATGTCCCATGACCGAGTCATCGAGGTGTATCTTGGCCATGCCGTCGAGTGAACTTGCCCTGGAGATCCAGGGCCTGCACGCGCGCTACGGGGTGATCCCGGCGATCAGGGGCGTTGACCTCCAGGTCGGGCGAGGCGAGCTGGTGACGGTCGTTGGCCCCAATGGTGCCGGCAAGACGACGCTGCTGCGCGTGCTTTCCGGCCTCCACCCGCCGGCGGAGGG
Source organism: Minwuia thermotolerans (assembly GCF_002924445.1). Taxonomy (NCBI): domain Bacteria; kingdom Pseudomonadati; phylum Pseudomonadota; class Alphaproteobacteria; order Minwuiales; family Minwuiaceae; genus Minwuia; species Minwuia thermotolerans. The sequence continues at coordinate 8,453 of NZ_PIGG01000028.1, read as the reverse complement.
CAAGACAAGCTTCTTTGGGCGCGACACGGCATCCCTGTCTTCCTGGCAACTTGCGAAGCTCGGCATAGCGCACGTCCCCCAGGGCCGCCGCTGCTTCGCCGGTCTGACGGTCGAAGAGAACCTGGTCGTGGGCGGTACTCGCTTGTCTAAGCGGGAGGCGGCGCGCCAGATGGACGGCGTCTTCAACACCTTCCCGGCGCTGCACGAGAAGCGCCGCCAATGGGCCGAGGAGCTGAGCGGCGGTCAGCAGCAGATGCTGGCGATCGGCCGCGCCCTGATGTCGGCGCCAGAGGTGTTGCTTCTGGACGAACCCTCTCTCGGCCTGTCGCCGGTCCTGGTCCAGGAGATGGCCAACACCTTGCGCCGGTTGGCGCGCGAGGTCGACGCTGCGGTGCTGCTCGCCGAACAAAACACGCGCCTGGCGCTGAAGGTGTCGGCGCGCGCCTATGTGCTGCGCGGCGGCCAGGTCGTGCTGGAAGGCAAGAGCGAGAAGATCGCCGACGACGTTCAGAAGGCTTATCTGGGCGAGACGGGCGCGCTCGCTGACTGAGACCGTGCAACAAAGTCAGAGCGGGGAGAGAGCGAGATACAATGTGGGACATGGTCGGCCAGCGCAGCCTAGTTCGCGCGATCGAGCACAACCGCGAAGCCTTTGGCGAAAAGTCATTCATCGAGTACGGCGACCTGCGCGTCACATGGGCGGGCTTCGGGCGTGCGGTCTGCCAGGTCGCCAATGGGCTGGCGCGACGGGGTGTGGAGCCAGGCCAGAACGTCATGATCTACCTGCCCAACTGCCCAGAGCACGTCATTGCCAAGTTCGGTATCCAACGCCTGGGCGCGGTCGAGGTCACCTGCAGCACCCTTAACAAGGCCGATGAGATCGCCTACCAGATCGCCCACGGGGGGTGCGCCGCCGTGATTCATGACGCGCCCTCACGCGAGATGGTCGAGGATCTCGCCGCCGCCAGTCCCAACCGGCCTCGGTGTATCGCCGTCGACTGCGGCCGGATGGACATGGGCGCGGCGGCCTTCAACCGCATGCTGAGCGACGAGTCCGACCGGCTGACCACGCCGTTCCCGGACACCGGCGACCTGGCGATGATCATGTACACCTCCGGGACCACGGGCCGCCCCAAGGGGGTGATGTACACGCACGGCAACCTGTATGCTGGCGCGCTGAACGGGGCCAACGGCCTACAATACAGCCGCAACGAGCGAGTGCTGCATTTCTTCCCTCTCTATCACAACAACGGCAGCGTCGTGATTCTGGGACCCATTATCCTCCGCGGCGCCACTATGGTCATGCTCGACCGCTTCTCGGCCAGCCGCTTCGGCGAAATGCTGGCCGAGCACGCGATCACCTTCACGGCGCTCAACTCCACGCACGTGAAGATGATCCTTGAGCACCCCGTGACGGCGGGCGATCGCAACCACCGGATGTACCGTGCCCAGTTTGCCCTGCCGCTCGACCTGGAGCGCCGGCAGACCTTCTCCGACCGCTTCGGTGGGGTGACGCTCGTCGAGTTGTACGGACAGACCGAGTCCCTCGGGGCGGCGACGATTTGCCCGGTGGATGCGCTGTGGAAGGCGGGCAGCGCGGGCCCGCCGGTGCCCGGCGTCCGCTTGGCGATCGCCGACGACGAGCGCAACCATCTCGGCGCCGGCCAGCCCGGCGAAATCCTGCTGCAGTCGTACTCGCCGCACGGCCTGACCCCGGGCTACTATGACGATCCGGATGCGACAGCGACGCTCTATGCGGGCGGATGGCTGAACACCGGGGACGTCGGCTCGGTCGACGAGGAAGGCTATCTGTGGTTCCTTGAGCGCAAGAAGGACATGATCAAGCGCTCGGGCTTCAACGTCGCCGCCGCCGAGGTCGAGCGGGTCATCATGGAAATCACTGGCGTCCAGGAAGTGGCTGTCGTCGGCATCCCCGACGAGTTCCGCGAGGAGAGGATCGTCGCCTTCATCGTTCCACAGGGCGACGCGGCGCCCGCCGAGGCGGCCGTCATCGAGCATTGCCGCCGCTTTCTCGCCGACTATAAGGTCCCCGCGCACGTCGCGAGCGTGGACGAGCTGCCGGAGAACTTCCTCGGCAAGGTCGAGAAGCGCACCCTCAGGGACTTGGCGGTTGGAAGGTTCGGCGAATGAAGCCAATTTCAGATCGCGTACCGTCAAGACGAAATGGAGCTGCCAAATGTCGCAAGCCGCGCCCGGCACGATGAACCGCGCCGAGATCTCGCCGCCGCTCACGGTCACCGAATGGGTCACCGATCGGCTGCGGGAGGACATCTCTCGCGGCGTCCTCAGGCCCGGTCAGGCGCTGTGGCAAGAGAGCTTGGCCGAGACCTATCGCACCAGCCGGGGGCCGATTCGGACAGCGCTGCGCGAGCTGGCCGCGGAAGGGCTGGTGGCGCTGCGATCTCACCGCAGCGCGGTGGTCACCGAGCTCTCCGGCGAGGACATCCAGGAGCTCTATGCGATGATCATCAGCCTGGAGATGGTCGCTGTGCGACGTGGCGTCGCCCTTCTGACGCGCGATGACCTTGAGCACATGGCGGCCCTGCTCGAGACCCTGACGCGGACTAAACATGATCCGCTCGAGTGGTACGAGACGCACTGCGCGTTCCACAACACGATGGTCGAGGCGTCCGGCTGGCAGCGCTTGGTCAAGACCGTCCACATGTGCCGCAAGAACGTGTTCCGCTACGTCCGGATCTCGGACTTCTTCCGCGCCGGCGTGGACTTTTGGAACGACATCGACGACCGCCTCATGGCCGCCTGCCGTGAGCGCGACGTCGAGCGCGCGGTGGCCGTTGTCGAGGAGATGGGCCGGTGGACGTCGAACGCCGTCACCGCCTACGTCGACGACGGGCAGCCGCCAGCGTGCGAGTGAGCCGGCAACCTGTCACACGGGGAGGGCCCAAGCGATGGCATCCACAACGAGCGAGGGCGCGGCCGCGCCGACCGAGCAGGAAGTGCTCGGCTATTTCGAGCGTCTCAGCAACTGGGGCCGATGGGGCAAGGACGACCAGAAGGGCACCCTGAACCTGATTACCCCCGATCGCCGCAGGGCTGCGGCGGCGCTGGTGCGCGACGGCGACATCGTCTCCTGCTCGCGCACGCTGTCGCCCAAGCGCGACGTCGAGAACCCCGACCCGCTGCTCCACTTCATGCGCCAGAGCGGCGAGAGCGCCCCGGCGCGCGGCATGGGCTTCGCCTCCGACTGGATCGGCCTGGAGTTCCACGGCTTCTCGACAACCCACCTCGATAGCCTCTCGCACCTGTTCTGGGACGGCAGGATGTACAACGGCCGGCCCGCGAGCGGCATCACCACCTCGCGCGGCGGCGCTGACGGCAGCATCGAGTGGGCGCGCGACGGCATCATCTCGCGCGGCGTGCTCCTTGACATGCCGTGGTCGCAGGACCGTGACTGGCTGGAGCCGGGCGAGGCGATCCTGCCCGCCGACTTGGACGCCTGTGCGGCGCAGGCGGGTGTCGAGGTCGGCGAGGGGGACATCCTGCTGATCCGCACCGGCCGCGACGCGCGCCGGGCGCGGCACGGTCCCGTGGCGCCGGCGCAGGGCGGCGCGGCCGGCCTGCATGCCGCCTGTTTGCCCTGGCTGCACGAGCACGGGATCGCCGTCCTGAGCTCCGACGTAGCCCAAGACGTGATGCCGTCAGGCTTCGACGGCATCCCGATGCCGATCCACGCAGTCGGCATCGTCGCCATGGGGCTCTGGCTGCTCGACAACGCCTGGCTCGAGGATCTCGCCGAGCACTGCCGGCGGCGTGAGCGCTGGGCGTTCCACATGACGGTGGCGCCGCTACCGCTGAAGAACACCACGGGCTCGCCGGTCAACCCGATCGCGCTCTTCTAGGCGCCGCGACGCAACGTAACTCGGCCCGGGGAGGCAGACATGGAATACGGATTTCCTTTGTTCACGCGTGGGCCGCTAGCGGAACCGGCAGCGGCGGCGGCGATGGCGCAGGAGGGCGAACGGCTCGGGTTCAGCCACGTGCTGATCCCCGACCACCTGGTGATTCCAACGTCGATCACGCCCAACTATCCCTATGCGGCCGACGGCGAGTTCCCGGTCAACGCCCGCAGCCGCGCCGGCGAGTGGATGGACACGCTGATGATTATCGCCTTCCTCGCCGCCTGCACCAGTCGGCTGCGGCTGGCGACGTCGGTGATGATCGTCCCCTACCGGCCGGCGCTCCTGACCGCGAAGATCATCGCCACCATCGACAACCTCTCGCAGGGACGGGTGACGGTCGGCTGCGGCGCCGGCTGGATGCAGGAGGAGTTCGAGGCCCTGCAGGCGCCGCCCTATGAGGCGCGCGGCACCGTCACCGACGAGTATCTTGACGTCTTCCGCACGGTCTGGACCAATGAGGTCGCCAGCTACGCGGGCCGTTACGTCCGCTTCCGCGACGTCTCCACCCTGCCACTGCCGGTGCAGAAGCCGCACCCGCCGCTGTGGATCGGCGGCGAGAGCGCGCCGGCGCTGCGGCGGGCGGTCAGGCACGGCGACGGCTGGTGCCCGATGGCGAGCAACCCGCGCTTCCCGATGGACACCCACGCGCGCATCGCCGCCCGTCTTACCCGCCTACGCGAGACGGCCGACGCGGCCGGCCGCGACCCGGCCGAACTGACGCTGATCTACTGGACCCAGGAGTACCGCCCGGGCCAGGAGATCATGACCGACGATGGCGAGCGCAAGGTGATGACCGGCTCGCCCGAGACCATCGCCGAGGACATCGGCCGTCTGCAGGAAGCCGGCTTTCGCCACCTGATGGTCAACCTCGCTGCACGCACGCCCGAGGGCTGCCGCGAGCGTATGACCACCTTCATGGACGACGTCGCCGCGCGCGCGGCTTGATCGTCGCCCGAACCGAGGAGGAGAGTCATGCAGTACGGGTTTCCCCTGATCCCGCGCGGGCCGATGGCCGAGCCCGAGGCGCTGGCCGAGACCGCGCAGGCCGGCGAGCGACTGGGGTTCACCCACGCCATGGTGCCCGACCACCTGGTGATGCCGTGGCGCATCGAATCGACCTACGCGTACGCCGCGGACGGCCGCTTTCCCGATTCCGGCGAGAGCGGCGCGGGCGCCTGGATGGACACGCTCACCCTTGCCGCCTTCCTCGCCGGCTGCACTAGCACGCTCCGGCTAGCGACGTCTGTGCTGGTGATCCCACACCGTCCGGCGCTGCTCGCGGCGAAGATGCTCGCCTCCATCGACAATCTGTCCCGCGGGCGATTGACCGTGGGCTGCGGCACTGGCTGGATGCGCGAGGAGTTTGAGGCGCTGCAGGCCGATCCCTACGATGAGCGCGGCGCGGTTACCAACGAGTACCTCGACGTCTTTCGCACCGTCTGGACCAACGAGATCGCCCGCTACGACGGTCGCTACGTGCGCTTCGGCGATGTCTCGACTCTGCCCCTGCCGGTGCAGAAGCCGCACCCGCCGCTGTGGATTGGCGGCGAGAGCGCTCCGGCGCTGCGCCGCGTCGTGAGCTACGGCGACGGCTGGTTCCCCATCGGCACCAACCAGCGCCTGCCCATGGATACCCACGCGCGCATCGCGACGCGGCTGGCGCGTCTAAAGGGCCTTGCCGAGGCGGCCGGGCGCGACCCCGCGACCATCACCCTCGCCTACTGGGTCTATCCTTGTCGCATCGGCGGCGAGGTGAAGAACGCCGACGGCGAGCGCATGATCATGACCGGATCCGCGGACACGGTCGCCGAGGACGTCGCCCGTATGGCGGCGGCGGGGTTCAGCCACCTGATGATCAACTTCTCGGCGCCTGCGCCGGGGGCGATGCGCGAGCGCATGGCCCGGTTCATGGAGGACGTGGCCCCGAAAGCCGCCGCCTAGCGTCGCCCGACCCAACGCACCCGGTGATGCACTGAAGCCTCGGCAGGCCCGAGGGCGCCACGCCGCCGATGCCTTCCCGGCGGCACAACCCGGCGATGCTCTCCTCGCTGCGCAGGCCCTCCAAGACGACGGATCTTTTCCTCGGCTGAATGGTGCTTGCGGGTCTTGCGGCGGATGTCCTTCACGGCCTGGTCGACCGTGGCTCTTGGCTTACCGGATTTCTGTCTCATCTCTACTCCTCGGCGGTTACGATGAGCCAGAAATCCTCCGTCAGGCAATCACATCAAAAAGGCCCAAGGGCGCTGATGGGGGACAAGCTGCCGTTTTCGGAAGTTTTCGAAATGAAAGCCGAGGCTCTTGGGGGAGACTTCATCGGAAACGGTCTTGCCGCGAAGGCTCTGATAATCCGGAGATTCAATGTGGTCTGAAACCTCAATTTTCTTGGTCTCGGGGTTGATCGAAATCAGGTGCGCATCAAAGAGTTTGTGAATGTCTCTTCTCAATAGAAGACCATTCTCGGGCCTGTCACGGTCGGCAAACCGTTCCGCATAGGGGATGATGTGGGCGGCTTCCAGAACCGAAAGCTCGCTCGTGCCGGTGATCGCGCAGCAGTTTGGGCGCTTGCTCAAAAGGGCCTGCCGGAACGCGCTCTGGTATCGACGCAGGACCACTTGGCGAAGGGCGGTGGCGTCTTCGATCTTCTCGAGGTTCAGGGGTTCGTGCGGGTCCGGGCTCTGGTTCTCATATTCCGCGATCTTGTGGGCCTTCTCCCGAACGGCGGACAAAAGCAAGTCCACGTCGCTATCCGAGATCGGCCAAATCCGGCTGTGGCGGCTCGCTCCGACACTGGAAATGAAAGTCCCGTCATACTTGTGCGCCGCCAAGAGTTCCTTCCCAACGGGGCGCGCGAAGAACACGGCGTCAAGCACCCGGGCGCGACGATCCGGCTGCATGGGGCCGAACTCGACCACGGCCGTCAAGCCTCGCCCGCGCTCGCCGTCCTTCCCCTGTTCATGCAGCCATACGAGGCCCCGGAAGCCCTTGGACAGAATCTCGTCGGCATAGCTGTTCTCTTTGCGAAGCTCGGGCAGGGCTGCGTCCCGACCGACCCAGCTTTCGGCTGCGGACCGAACACCGTGCTCTCCGAATAGGTCAATTGCGCTGGATTTGACGAAGAACTGAATATCCTGCCGCTGGAACTGATTCACCTTGGTCGCACCAAGCTTCAACCGCTCCTGTGCGGCGGCGATCACGTCAGGGGTGAACCGATCCGGGTATTTGAGCACCAAGGCTTCGTAGCTTTGATCCGGGTCAATCTCCTCGAACCCGGCGGAGGCGTTCAAGACCCGGCTGGAAATCATCTCTTCCGGGCCTTTCGCCCTTATGTCCCGGGGTTCATACCCGAGGCTCGCGCGTTGGCCTTGGCTTCGCTTGACCTCTTGCCAATGATCGTAGACTCGGGCGAGATCGTTTTCCAACGGATCGGCGCTGCCTCTGAGGGCTTCCATGACTTCAGACATGCTGCTCCCTGCACTCGGCTCCCCGGGGCGAGATTTTCAGGATTTCGGCAAACGCTCGGAAATTCAAATGGAAATCGGCTGTCCGGCAGTGAAGTCGCCCGAGGCCGCTGCCTTCGCCTTGCGCAATGTCGTGAAGCGTTGAATCGTGCTGGCGGTGGCGACCCCGAGGCGATTCAGGTCAAAAGACGAGGGGGGCTTGAAGCGATCTACTACCTATATCTCGGATTTTATTGAGAGATTTTGGCTTCGGCGGCAGGGATCGAACCTGCGACCAATTGATTGACATGAATATATCGGATTGCATTGGACTTCGGGCCGCAAGGAAGCATGCATGCTGTCGGGACCGGCGGCGTGGACATGCGCGGCCGGCCCCGGCCCGGCCTCCGCATCGCGGCCCGGGCTTTTCCTGGTGACAGCGCCGGCGTCGGGCCGGCGCGGAACGAAGCCAGGGAGACCGACCATGACGAAGCTCAATGACAAGCAGACCGCCATCCTCGCCAATGCGGCGGAACGTGCCGACGGTTCGGTGCTGCCGCTCCCGCAGGACATGCCGCTGAAGGGCGGCGCACTCACTGCCACGCTGCAGGCCCTGGAGCGCCGCGGCCTGGCCGAGCACTCGGCGGATGACGTCTGGATACTCACCGAGGCCGGCCGTGCAGCGGTGGGAACGGCCGCAACTGAGGCCGGCGACCGGGACGACGAGAACGCGGCACCGCAGGCGGCGACCGCGAATGCGAACGCGGGTGACAACCACGACGCCCCGAAGCCGCTCTTCCGGCCGGGCACGCGGCAGGCGCAGCTCCTCGACCTGCTGCAGCGGGACGAAGGCGCCGATATCGACGAGATGGTGCAGTTCACCGGCTGGCAGCCGCACAGCGTCCGGGCGGTGCTGACCGGCTTCCGCAAGCGTGGCATCGAGGTGACCCGCACGAAGGAAGGCAACGGCGTCAGCGTCTATCGGGCTGCGCCGCCGGCCAGCGCGGACGCAATGGCTGACTGACGGCGCCCCGGCGATGCGAAGGGACAACTCCATCCGCGCGGGCGGCGACGG